>NZ_JBIVGI010000002.1:0-7420 GCF_044748625.1 Kitasatospora sp. NPDC089913
CGGGCTTGCAGGCGACCTCGTAGGAGCCGGCCTTGATCTCGGCGGTGATGGTGGCCTTGGTGCCGGGGCCGATGTTCTCGCGCTCGGTGACGATCCTGTCGCCGGCGGCGTAGACGTAGACCTCGGTGACCTTGGATCCCTTGTTGGCGATGTCGATGCTGACGTGGCCGGCCGGGAACGTGGTCCTCGAGACCTCGCAGGCGGTGTCGGTGGCGTTGACCTTGACGGCGTCGGCAGCGGCCTTGTCGTCCTTCTTCTGCGAGCAGCCGGCCAGGGCGGCGGTCGCCACGGCGAGGGTGAGCAGCGTGGCGGCGGTGGAACGACGGGCGGACATGCGGGCTCCAGCGGTCAGGACAGGGTGCTTCAGGGCAGGGTGTTTCAGGGCAGGGCTGAGCGCGGACAGGGAGCAACGACGCCGTCGGTACCCCCGTCCACTTAGCTAAGGCATACCTTAGGGATATCTTTTTTTGCCGTCCACCCCGGGGTCGGTCACGAAACGGTGCAGGTGGGACAAGGGCTCCGGCCTCCCGGTGGTCGGTCCACCGACGATTTCCGGCCACCGGCGGCTCGGTCGGAGGTGGCACGAATGGCAAAGAAGTGGTAAAGGGGCACGCACCGGTGGGTGCGTGCCCCTGGGAAGGCGTCGTCCGGTACCGCCGGGCTCAGCCCGTCGGGGTGCGCCGGGCGGCGGCCCTGGCGCTCCAGCGGCCGTCCTGGCGGGTGATCCGGATCGGGTGGCCGAAGGTCGCGCTCACCAGCTCGGTGGTCATCACCTCGTCCACCGGGCCGGCCGCGACGGTCTCCCCGGCGCGCAGCAGCAGCGCGTGCGTGGTGGACTCCGGCAGCTCCTCCAGATGGTGGGTGACCAGGACGCTCGCCAGCTCCGGGTGCTGATGGCGGAGCAGGTCCAGACTGTCCAGCAGAAGTTCCCGGGCGGTCAGGTCGAGCCCGGTGGCGGGCTCGTCGAGCAGCAGCAGCCGCGGACTGGGCATCAGGGCCCGGGCGATCAGGGCCCGACCCCGCTCCCCCTGGGAGAGCGTCGTCCACGGGGACTCCGCGGCCGCGGTCATGCCCAGGGTCTCGATCAGCAGCTCGGCCCGCTCCAGCTCCTCCGGGGCGGGTTTGCGGTGCAGGTCCGGCTCGATCGTGTTGGTGACGCCGGTGAGGACGACCTCGCGCACGGTCAGCGGCGAGCGCAGCGGGTGGCGCGGATTGACGTGACCGAGGTGGGCGCGCAGGTCGCGGATGTCGACCCGGCCGAGCCGGCGGCCCAGCACGTCCACCTCGCCGCGGGTGGGGTGGGAGACGGCGCCGAGCAGGGCGAGCAGGGTCGACTTGCCGGCGCCGTTCGGGCCGAGCAGTGCCCAGTGCTCGCCGGGGTGGATGGCGAGGTCGATCCCGCGCAGCAGGTAGCGGCCGTCCCGGACGACATCCACCGCCCGGGTGCGCAGCAGCGGGGTCGGGGCCTCCGACGACTCCGCCGGTGCGGCGGGCGAGCCGGTGGCGGGCGGGCGCGGGTCGGACGTGCTCATGCGGGCGGTCCTCCTGGGGTCCGGTGCCGGGCGGGGTCGCGGGCGCGGCGCCGCACCGGACGGGCCGCCGCCGACCGTCCGCGTGCAGAGTACAACCGTCGCCCCCGGCAACGGGTCCGGCGTCCGAGCCGTGGACAGCCGCCCGGCGCGGGCTCCGTGCGTACCCCCCTTTTGCCCGGCGGCAGTTGACGCCATCATCGGTGCGCGAACCGTGGAACCGGACCGGACCGGCGGCTCGTGGAAGCGGTGCGGAGCACGGATGCGGACCGGCGGCCCGGGGAATCGGTACGGGGGGCGTGGAAGCGGACCCGCGGCCCGTGGAAGCGGGGCGGGGCCACAGCCAGGTGGATGCGGGTGGAGGGGACGGGGCATGACAGGAACGGACACACCGCCGGAACTCGGCACCGGACGCGCCGGGACGCTGCCCGGACGGTTCGAGGAGTACGCCCGCGCCACGCCCTGGGCGGTCGCCCTGCGCTGGGCCGGCAGGGAGGTGGGCTACGGCGAACTCGACACCAGGGCCGACCGCCTGGCCCACCACCTGGTCGAACGCGGGCTGCGGCCCGGGGGCCTGGCCGCGGTGGCGCTCGGCCGCGGGGTCGAGGTGTACGTCGCCCTGCTCGCCGTGCTCAAGACCGGCGCCGCCTACCTCCCGCTGGAGCCGGGCGCACCCGACGGGCTGCTGCGACACGTGCTCGCCGAGGCCGCGCCGGCCCTGGTCGTCACCGAGGAGGCGCACCGGATCCGGCTGACCGACGCCGGGGCCCGGGAACTCGTCTGCCTCGACTCGGCCGCGGCCGCCGTGGCGGCCGCACCCGCCGGCCCGCCCACGGTCGACCTCGACCCGGACGGCCCCGCGGTCGTCCTGACCACCTCCGGCACCACCCGGGCGCCGCGCTGCGCGGAGCTCTCGCACCGCAATCTGCTCGCCGCCCACCACGGCTGGCGCACGGTGTACGGCCTGACGCCCGCCGACCGGATCCTGAGCACGGCGAGCCTGGAGTTCGACGTGTTCACCGCCGACTGGGTGCGCGCGCTCTGCTCCGGCGCCACGCTGGTGGTCGCGCCGCGCAACCTCACCCTGGACCGCGCCGCCGACATCGCCGACCTCCCGCCGCTGATCGCCGCCGAGCGGATCAGCGTGCTGGAGCTGAACACCCGCACCGCGCGCAGGCTGACCGCCCACCTGGCGCCCGCCGCCGGGCAGAGCGCGCACCGCGCCGGGAGCCCGCTCGCGGGGGTGCGGGTGCTCACCGTCGGCGCCGAGAAGTGGTGGCTGGACGAGCACCTGGCGCTGCAACGGCTGCTCGGCCGGTCCACCCGCGTGATCAACGTCTACGGGCTGGCCGAAGCGGGCGTGGACAGCACCTGGTTCGAGGTCGGGGAGAAGAACCAGGTGCTGCGCGGAACGGCGCCGTCGCTGATCGGCGCGCCGTTCCCCGGCGCCCGGGTGCTGGTGCTCGCCCCGGACGGCACCCCGCTGCGGGACGGGACGATCGGTGAGATCGCGCTCGCCGGTCCCGGACTCGGCCGCGGCTACCCCGGCCGGCCCGAGGAGACGGCCCGCCGGTTCGTGCACTCGGCGCACGACACGGACGGCCGGGTGCTGCTGACCGGCGACCTCGGCCGGTTCAGGGCGGACGGCACGCTGGAGTTCATCGGCCGGGCGGCGGGCGTGGTCGGACCGACCGACGTCCGGCTGTCCGACACCGTCGCCAGGACGGTGGCCCGGGCGGCCCGGGCCGAGGCCCGGCTGCGCGCCCGCCCCGGGATCCGGGAGGCGGCGGTCGCCGAGGTGGAGGTGGCGCCCGGGCGGCGCGAGCTGGTCGGGTACGCCGTCGCCGTTCCCGGCGCGCCGGACACCGACGGCTGGTCGCTGACGGCCGCCCTGAAGGCGCTGCTGCCGGACGGGGAGGCGCCCGCCGCCGTGGTCCCGGTGTCCGAACTGCCGCGCACCCGGGCCGGAAAGCTGGACCGGGCGGCCCTGCCGCTGCCCGCGCCGGCCGACCACGCCGCACCGGCGCGCCGGTCGGGCGGCGGGAAGGGCGGCCGGAGCTGGAAGGGCGGCGGGAGCGGGGGTTCCGCCAGGGTGGACTCCACCCTGGGCTGCGGCGTGGTCGGCTTCGGGGTGCCCGCGGCGGTCGTCGCCGGACTGCTCACCAACAGCCTCTGGCCGGGTTCGACGGACGTCTCGGCCGTTCCGGCCCCGTACGACGACCTCTTCCGGGTGCTCTACTTCTTCGAGTGCGCCTCGTTCGGACTGGGTGTGGCCTGGCTGCTGGCCGGGGCCGGCGCGACGGCGCGGATGGGGCGGCCGGCCGGCCTCTCGACCGCCGCGCACCTGGCGGTGTTCTGGCTGCTGGCCTCCTGGTGGCCGCAGGACAACCTGTACCGGACCACCCGACCGTCCGACTGGCACGCCCAGGCGTGGCTGGTCTTCGTGTTCAACATCGCGCTGATGGTCTCGGCCGCGATCCTGGTCCGGTTCCTGACCTGGCGCCCGAAGCCGCCGAAGCCGGCGAAGCGGCCCTGAGCGCCGGGGCCCGGCCGGAGGTTCAGCGCAGGGCTTCGAACATCCGGCCCAGCGCGTGGTGCGCCGCCCCGAGCAGGGCCTGCGCGGCGTCCAGAGCCTCGACACTGCGGGCGGCGAGCGCCAGCCCGACGGCCGGCTCCGGCTCGTGGCCGGCCGTCACGATCAGCGGCAGCAGCGTCGCCCCGAGCCGCGCGCAGGCCGGGCGCAGCCGGTCCAGGTGCCCGTGCAGCGCCTCCTGGGAGAGCCGCGCCCCGAGCGGCATCGCGTCCACGGTGCGGACCAGGTGGCCGGGGCCGCGCACCTGGTCCAGCCGGTGGCGCAGGACGAAGGCGACCGCCGGGCCGGTGAGCCGCAGATTGGCCTCGGTCGGGGCGAGCCGGCGTTCCCGGTCGGTGACGAAGTCCACGTCGTACCAGCCGCGGTGGCCGGCCTCGGCGAGCCGCTCCCCCACCGCGAGGCCGAAGCGTTCGGCGGTCCCGGCGGCGCCGGGCGGGACCACGCCCGGACCGACCGTCACCCCCTGGTAGCGGGTCCCGTCGACCGCCATCTCGCCGACGCCCACCGGGTGGACCCGGCCGTCGGCGCCGATCACCGCGTCGAAGGTGAGGTCGCGCAGCCGGCCGGCGCCGGCCGGGCCGCCGTCCACGAACTCCTCCAGCAGCAGCGGACCGCCGGGCGGCAGGGCGTCCTCGCGCACCAGTCGGCGCAGCAGTGCCCGGGCGCCGCCGGCCGCTGGCACCTCCTCCGGGGTCACCACGACCGTGCCCCGACCGCCGACGCCGTGCGGGGACTTGAGGACCGTGACCAGGCCCCGGGCGGCCCGCGCGGCCAGTCCCCGGGCGGCCGCGCGCGGGCCGTCGACGGGCTCCTGACGGGGTACCCGCACGCCGGGGTGGTCCTGGGCGAGCGCGACGAAGAGACCGTTCGCGGCGTCCTTGGCCTCGAAGCGGCGGACGGCCGCGAGCTCCGGACCCTCGCCCCGGTCGGGGGTGCGGCCCCAGAACAGCACCGGGCCGGGGCCGGTGGCGAGCCGTTCGGCGAGCGCGGGGCGGGCGGCGAGGGCCTCGGCGACCGTGCCGCCGGGGGCGACGCCGTCGAACAGCTCGACCGGCCCCCAGTCCAGTTCACGGGCGAGCCAGTCGATCCAGGCCCGGTCGACCTCGGCGGGCAGGACCAGTGCGGCGGGCTCGGGGCTGTAGCCGACGGCCAGTCCGGCGTAGTGGTGCGCCCGGCGGAGGCGGTCGGCGCGCCGCTCGGCGGGGGTCGGCGCGGGGGCGGAGCCGCCGGTCCCGAACCTCCCGACGGCGAACCGCCTGCCGGCGGGCGGGGCGAGGAGGAACTGCTCGTTGAAGTCGGCCACGTTGCCGACGTGCACCGCGCGCCGACCGCCGGTCCAGGCCCCCACCCATCCGTCCATTCCGCGAGCGTACGGCAACGGCACCGCCGCGCCCGGCCCGAACGTGAACAGACAACTCAAAAGCGATCACATTTGATCAGTACAGGACACGAATTGGCAAAGTTCTGACGTTCGCTCTAGCCCTGGATGACTGCGCACCGTCAATCTCAACCCAGCTCTCATCCCTGCATCACGCAGCATCCCCGACTGGAGTCAGAGTGAGCCCCACCTCCTCATCTCGCCGCTTCCTCACGGCCGGAGCCATAGCCGCCACCGCCGCCCTCGTCGCCGCCACCGTCACCGCCGGGACCGCGTCCGCCGCCCCCGCCGGCCGTGACGCGGCGATCGCCCAGGCCCGGGCCAACGTCGCGCACAACGCTTCGGTGTTCGGCTTCGCCGACGGCCAGGACCTCGTCGTCAAGGACGTCGTGCTGGACGCCGACGGCACCCAGCACGTGCGCTTCGACCGCACCTACCTCGGCCTGCCCGTGGTCGGCGGCGACCTGGTGGTCCACCAGGACTCCCGCGGCCGGCTCAAGGACTCCTCCCGCGCGGCCGCCCACGACGCCGCCGTGCGCACGATCGTCCCCAAGATCCCCGCCCAGCTCACCGCGGGCCGCGCGCTCGAGGCCGCCCCCGGCGTCGGCGACGCCACCAGCAGCCCCGAACTCGTCGTCTGGGCCGCCGACGGCACCCCGCGCCTCGCCTGGCGCACCACCGTCGAGGGCACCGGCGACCACGGCCAGCCGGCCGGCCGGATCGTCGTCACCGACGCCAACACCGGTGAGCAGATCGAGGCCTACGACGCCGAGCACCAGGCCACCGGCACCGGCCACTCCGAGTACACCGGTGACATCACCATCGACACCACCGCGCAGACCGGCGGCTTCTCGCTGAAGGACCCGACCCGCGGCCACATCACCAAGGACGCCCGCAACGTCGCCGCCGGCTCGCTCAACGCGAACTCCGGCACCCTCTTCACCGACACCGACAACGTCTGGGGCGACGGGAAGAAGTTCTCCACCGACCGCGCCACCGCGGCCGTCGACGCCCACGCCAACACCGCCTGGACGTACGACTACTACAAGAACACCTTCAACCGCAGCGGCATCAAGAACGACGGCAAGGGCGCCACCGTCTTCGTGCACGTCGGCACCAAGTGGGACAACGCCCAGTGGTCCGACAGCTGCTTCTGCATGATGACCGGCGACGGCGACGGCGTCACCGACCCCGAGCAGGTCGACCTCGACACCATGGGCCACGAGATGACCCACGGCGTCACCAGCGCCACCGCCAACCTCCGCTACAGCGGCGAGTCCGGCGGCCTCAACGAGTCCACCTCGGACATCTTCGGCACCATGGTCGAGTTCTACGCCCACAACCCGGTGGACAAGGGCGACTACCTGTTCAGCGACCAGTCCACCCCGCCGTGGCTGCGCCGCTTCGACAAGCCCTCGCTGGACGGCCGGTCCGCCGACTGCTGGACCAGCAAGGTCGGCCAGCTCGACGTGCACAACTCCTCGGGTGTCGGCAACCACTGGTTCTACCTCGCCAGCGAGGGCAGCGGCGCGAAGACCATCGACGGCGTCAGCTACAACAGCCCGACCTGCAACGGTTCGACGGTCACCGGCATCGGCAACCAGAAGATCGCCAAGATCTGGTACCGCGCGCTGACGGTCTACATGACCTCCACCACCAACTACAAGGGCGCGCGGGCCGCTTCGCTGAGCGCCGCCAAGGACCTCTACGGCGCCACCAGCACCGAGTACAAGGCCGTCGCGGCCGCCTGGAGCGCTGTCTCGGTCTCCTGACCGCGGCGCCCGCACCGCGGCCCGTCACCCCGTCGTGGGGGTGGCGGGCCGCCGGCCGACGGCCCCCCCCCGGGGGGGGGGGGGGGGGGGGGGGGGGGGGGGGGTGAAGGTGGGGGGTGTTGTGGGGGGTGGGCGGGTCATTTAAAAA